>NZ_JAMPQC010000004.1:0-13714 GCF_028482225.1 Providencia sp. PROV130
CCATCAACTATGGAGCATACTTTATTTAAAAACAATGCATTATGCGTTTAAGGGGTGCTATAGGGGTGCTGAAAATCAGCACCTTTTTATTATCTGGTTCTATTGAACTCAGTAATTGCATCGTTACGTTGCTTGTCTATGTAAGTCGCCAAGTCGTTAACGTGGATCATTCTGGGTGACTTTTGGCTGTTATTTAGTCTATATGTCGGTATTGGCAATTCACCTGCATTGGCTTTCCTTTCAGCTGTAGTTGTACTCATTTTTAAATATTTCTCTGCAATATCGGCTAGAGGTATTTGTGATGTACCAAATTCGGCCATGAGGAGAAACGCTGTATTCATTGCGAACACTTATCACCTCCTTTCACATATCCATTCTTCAGTATTGCCGCTGCAACTTCAGCCGGAGTACCTAGCCACATAGCATCATCGATAATGGTGTTTAAATTCCCCTTACTGAGACTTTCAACTGTTTTTGGCCATACATCATTCGGCACATGATAGATGACGCAATCAGTTATCTGGATAGTGGTCATTTGAATGATTTCCTCTGTGGTGAAATTCATTCGTTGATAGCCGGCATTCCAAACAGCCTCAGTTACATCACCCGGATCACCGCCTGCATTTTTAATAATTTGCACGAGGTTAAAATCAAGTGTTGTCATTTGCTTTACCTCTAAGCTCCAGCCAGTAAACAGCTTGTTTAACAAGATGTCCAATATGTTGTCCGTGGTAATCGTCATCAACATGAAACATGATGGTTTCAATAAACTGCTGAGCCTGCCCGATTATTTGTTGAAGCTTTTTATTTCTGGCTCGCTCCTCCTCGAGGGCTATAGCCGTGTAATACAAAACCTCAAGTGGTAACCTATCCATCGCATCATCAGGATGAGCCTCATCTAGGTCAGCAATACAACCTTTGCGGACGTCTCGCCAATCATTAGATCCGTTAGTAACGTGAACTGCTACGCTATTTTCATAGTTCTTATGTATGTTCACTAGAACAATAGGGTTCTTAATTTTGCTCATCGGTAACCTCCAAACTAGCCACTAACTGTATTCTGGCCTTTTCTTCAGCGGCTAGTACAAGATCCATAAATGCGCTGTGGGGTAATAGCTTTTTAAGCTCATCAACCAGAATTTCATTTCTGATAACGCGCTCCGAATAAGCAACTTCTTTTCGTTGCTGCTTTAAAATACCCAACTGGTCACACACACATCGACGTTGCCAATTTAAATATTTACGCGCCGTTCTGGCTCTTATCGCCCATTCAGGGTACTTATCTTGTTTTAGCTCCAGTTCGGCATCGATACGGTTGATGGAGGCGTTACAATAGGCAAGGGCGCGAAGGTAATCTTCTAATGTCTTCAATGCGTCGATATCTAATCTATTGTCTTTAGTGAATTTCAGCATCTTGGACTCCTTTCGATTTACGTTTTTTCTTTTTGGTGATCGGGATTAATTTGGGTGCAACGATTTGTGGTGCTGGCGGTAGAGGAGGGCATATACCCATCCTGATATAACAGCGTTGTCTGATCCCGTGAATAATTCGATCTGTCCAATCGCAACCATCATCCACATAGTGAGTTACCCGAACAATCACATCATCGTAATCAGCCATTTCATGTTCAGTGTTATCTTGTTCAATCACTTGTTTGCCTCCTTGCTGATAATTTTGTAGGCATGTAATACATGATTTGCCTTACCGTAAATCGTTGTTACTCGAAAAAAGAAACCTACTGATGATTCATGAACCGGTGTACGAAGTAGGGCCATATCAATTAAGCGATTTAGCTTTCTGCGTTCAGTAATGAAAGATAGGATCACTACTTTGGCTGTGTTCCCTGTTTCGCTAGCGATATATTCAATTTTCATTTTTCCACCTTCCTTAGTGCATAGTTGGCATTGCAGGGAAGCCGCCATCAGCTTCCAGCGCACGGATATAATCATCATGAAGAATAGAAAGACCTTCACGCCCCATTGCGGATAGGCGAGGGCCATGTTCTAGTGAGATATCAAGGAAACCGACATATGCCTTAATGGTAAAATCAGCCCAGTAATCTTTACCAAATTGCTCTACCATGATGCTTTCAAAATGACTCATAAGACTGAGTCGTAGTGATTCAGGGTAAATACTCAGTGATGATTTACCATTGCTATAAATAGTGGCTAAATCTGTGCCACCATTAGGGTTCGGTACCTCTATTGTTCCATTTTTATCTTGTTGCTCACGAATAAAGCAGGTGGCAACCACCCAGCGCCAGATTGAAACACGTTGCTCTGGTGTTAGAGTGTCGGGTTCATCAGCTAACTTACCCACCACAGCAGCAGCCAAATACAGGCCTTTTAGTAACTCCTTATCGTAGTGACCACATTCAAGCGCCTTAACTGCGTCAGAGTAAGAAATCAAAGTGCCATCGTCGGCAATAACGCCATTACCTGCATCAGTAAAATAAGCCATTATTTAGCCTCCGGCGTGTAGATAGCTTTGTCGTGTGAAAACTCACCGTTCCATGTCTTTTTCATTGGAAGCTCACCTTTCATATAAAGTTGGTATAAACGGTGGCAACCTTTTTCCAATAAGACAGGTGTCACTTTTATAAATTCTTCCATGCCATGAGGAGTGACTTTGGTTTCTTCCTCTGTGAGATATTTATCCCGAGCGTAGGAAGCGACTCGCCACTTAGGAGACTTCTCAAGGTCACGGCGTGAGTTATAAACCCAGTTTCGTTCTGAAGCCCACCACATCATTTTGTTAACATTTACACCATTAAGTGCTTTGCAAAATGAGGTGATCGTTATGCCTTTGCTGAAATGCTTACCTAGGCTTTCCACTGTCGCGTTGAGATGTTTATTTTCAAGCTGGAAAGCTTCTGCGCGGTCTTCAGCTTCAATTACCATCAGTGCAAGCTGTTTTCGACTCACCTCAGTCGGTGCAGGGCGAAAGTAAGCATCTTCCATTTTTTCAAAGAAAGACCAGGCCTCGTCACTATCGACAATTTTCGACATACGGGCAGCACCTTTTTCGGTCCATAGCGTCAACGACGTTGTATGTTTATTAACCGAGTAAATATCCTTTACTTGGTTACGAAACGAACGTAATGAGTCACTTTTGAGTGTGATGATATGAACCCCCTCAACAAAACGATCACGGTTATTTGAAAGGTTCATGCGGATGTTGGCCTCATCAACACCATAACCAGCCGCTAATGTTTCCGTGGTGACAACTCGGACACCTTTCCATTCAATAACGGGTAGTGCGTTAGCATCTATTGTGATTAATTCGCTCATAATTAAACCTTCTTAATATCAATTTTTAACTTTTTAGCTAATCGGCGTTGTTGTCTATTTAGTGGCATTCGAATGTCATCACCGTTTCTTTCAAATTGGGATAGGTGTTTGCAGACATTGGCATAATCTTTAACTTCATTTCTTTCTAAACTAAGCCCTTGGGCAATTGTCATGCCTGCAATTCCCTGTTGAGTTCTGCTGCGTTTTCTTTTGCTCATAAATAACTCTCCGTCACTTTAATTTTTGCTTTAGATAAACAACGGTCAGCTGCCGTCTTGCTTTCCTTTTCTTGATAACTCAAACCATCAGAACTGCCGGGAATTGAAATAGAAAAGGCTTGGTTGTATTTATCTGCAGCACGGCGATATAATTTCTTTGCTTCTAGCTCTTTCCCTTCATTCATTAATTGGTCAAATCTCGTCATATACATACGGCTCCCCATTTAAATAAGCAGGCATATATTTTGTAATTACATCGATTAATAATTTTCCTAGTTCGGTTATGTTTCCGTATTTCGTATAAAGTAATGCGTAAGTATCGTATATATTCTTGTCTGAATACTTACAGCGCTGCTTGCAATCCAACTCCTCATATACATCACGAAAGAAATTATTAAGGTTTTCGTTAGTTAATGTGATTATGACTTCTTCATTGTTAACGACTGCTTTAAATTGGGGCTTTTTACCTTCATGTTTAAAGTAATCTAATAGACAGTTGATGTAAGTCATTCTCCTTTTGCCTATTAATAGTTTATATTCCATTTAATTATTCCTGATTTTAGATAAAGGGATTCCCTCAGCATTGACGCTGATTTAAATTTAATGTGGTTATTTAATTATAAATTTTGAGCGGCTATTAACTTTTTATATACTTCATTAGCTACGATATCTGCATCTTTGCATTTATCTTTTGCTTTTTCGTATTCCATCTCAAGGCGTTTAATTTCACGTTCTTTTTTCAGCTTTTCATTTAGCTCAGCGTATTTAGCTTCTTTACGCTCCATGAAATGTTCAGTTGGCTCACCTCGTTTGTGTGCAACAGTACCGTTTTCAAGGGTAATATGTTCATCTTCATAGTTTGTTTCAATACCTTCTTCACGGAATTCACGTTCTGTTAGGATGCTAGATAATTTATTGAGAGCTGCACGCTCACTGAGATATGCACGCTTGGCGCCATTGATGATGTATACGGGACGCTCGACAACCTGAATCTCAAATCCTGTTGCTAATTCAATTGCTTTAACCATGACTTTATTTCCTTAAGTTTAAAAATGCGATAATTCGCTCTTTCATTTTCGGTAATTGATTCATTATTTCTTTAGCTTCATTTGATGCTTTTTCATATTCAAAAAATGAATCTACTAAATGATAATCACTATCTACCAATTTATATATTTTACATTCCCACTTACCGCGATGTTGCCAAAACTCATCAATGTATTTAGGGGGGGGCATATTGTTCATTTTACAAATGTTCATTGCGTTATAAGTTGCAGTGTTCATGCTTAGTCCGTATTCATTAATTTTTCTACTCTTGATAGTGTAACGCTAGTCATTAAATCAAGTTCGCTCAATAAACCAATAAGTCGACCAGCCTCTTTTGGAAATGATATAGATAACCTATTCAGTAATGGTTTTATTTCTACCGTTAGCTCTCTTGCATATCTTTGAGCAAGTGAAGCTGTTTTGTGTAAATCAGAATTCTTGCTCTCAACAGGGTGGGGTAACATTAAATTATGCATTTGGAACCTCAATATTTATCTGAGCTATATTGTCATTTGCTTTTTCTATTAATTTCAAAGCAGCTTCTAAAGTGTTTTCGATATCTTCATTATCTAAAATGGCTGAATTTAAAATAGTATTTATAATTGCTCTAGCATAAGTTAATTCTGTATTTGCTGAGTTTCTTAATTCAATATTGTCATTCATTGTGATTTACCTGTTTCAATATCACAGACTTCGAGAGAAACAATAACCTGAACACCATGAAGCCAGTAATGTAAGTTTTCTACATCAACAATTTCATTATTGGATAAAACATTTAATTTAATGTGATTAAGTAGGGTGCTTATTTCAATTAATCGTCGTTCTCGCCTCGTTTGAAATTTTGTTTTCCGTACATCTTCAATAAGCAAATTAATTTCATCTTGGACGGCATTAAACTTATCAATATTAAGCATCGCCCCCCCTAAACACCTTTCTATTTCATCCTCAGCCTGACAGATTAATTCATTCGCAATCTGACGCTCACTTGAGTCTCTATTAAGGAATTGTGCTGCGACCAGAAAAGCTTTAACACGATGCATTGTGTCTATAAGCTGGCTAGCATCAGCTGTTATTAATTTATCCATGTCCATTATCCCGTTGTGCATTTTCTTCAAGTAGGTACAAAGAAACATCATTTGATAAATCAAGCGCCAAGCCAATTAACTCCTCAATAGTAGATGTGTCTTTGTGCCGTAAATTCTCTTTATTGATAGTGAAAAGCAGTGAATTTAACTGAGCACTTTTTTTTGCAGCGACACTTAATTTAACTTCGTGTGACATGTCACGCTCCTACAGGTGTTTGTGATGCCAGTGATAAAACATAATCACGAACAAGTTGTAATTTTGCTGACTTCAAATCCGTTGCATAAACTTCTTTGCGACAACCTTTGTCAGTCAGGTCGTTACGCTTTACTGCAAAGAAGCAGAACTTAAACAGACCTGTACGGATATCAGGTTTAAGTACGTTGGTATTTGACGCATAATGTATAGTCGGCATTTTTTAAACCTCGTCACTATGGGTTAAAAATTTAGCTGGCTGCATTTCACCTTCACCGCGCATGAGCCACCGTAGATTTACACCCAAAGCTTCAGATAAAGCCGCTCCGCGCTCAATTCCCACGCCTTTTACTCGACCATTAGCCAATGCACTAATTGTGCTTTGTGAAACTCCAATTCCCCAAGCTAAAGCGGCCTGTGTCATTCCAGAGTGCGCAAGAGCCGAGCGCAAGCGTGTAGCGAATGAGTTTTCTATGCCCGTAGTCAGTTGCTCGACCTTGATTTCATTTTTTAATGGGAAATCAAACGCAATGCTTGATTGAATGCTAGATGATGTATCTATTAGTGCTCTAAATTTTTCTTGCAGTATTGCTTCAATTATCTCGCTTTCAGTTTCTGAAAGCTTTCCTGATAATATGAGAAGACTGACACACTGAGTTTGCTCCGCAAGACTGGACATGTAGCATGCATTTCTCATTAACAAATCATATGCCTTATTCATTTTTTATCTCCTAAGCGATTTTTAATGATAATAGACAGAGCGTTTTTAAATGTCAATCGCTAAAGCGATATTTTTTTTATATTGACGTTTACTAGGAAATATAAGATTATCCTCATACTGTACAAATAAACAGTATGAGGGTGTAATGAAAAAAATGGAAGTTAGTTTCTACTATAGAAATAGACCAGGGCGCTATAGATTGGATAAGACAAGATTATGTTATTTATATTGTTTTGATAAAAGTATAATCACCCCTAGTAAATTAATATTATCATCGACTGAAACCAAAGGGATGCGAGAGTCATCAACGGATAAGTAGTCATTAGCTGCACTTTTAATATATCTATAAGCACTAATGTTTTTATTTATTTCAATCAACACCAGATCATTTTGAGAAGGGAGCTCTTTGGGGTCAATAACTACTATGCTTCCTTTGGTGATCTCGCTAATTCCTGTATCTGATTCAATTTCATAGGCTTTTAATGATGGCTTGAATATATTACTAGGTATAAGAAATTGGTTATGTGTGGGTTTGTTTCCTTTCAATACAGCCAATTCTGCATACTTTCCAGTCATCACTTCAAATGGTGGGAGAGCTTTATTTCTTGCTGTTTCAGTATCACCACCATGTTGTAGCCACTCTGCATCAACACCAAGTACGCGAGCTATATCAACCAATCTTCTGCTTGACGATGCTTCTCCTGACACTAATTTCCATACACTTGATTGTGCCATACCTACAGCTTCAGCTAGGGACGCTTGCGTGAATCCCGAATTTTTCATTGCTGACTTTAACCGTTCTGAAAGACTCATATATTACCTCATTAAACTATAGCGATGGCGATATTATACATTAATCGCTTTGGCGATTGAATACTGTTTATTTATACGCTAGAATCGCTATAGGAATATTGGAGGGTTTATGAAAAATGAAATTATAGACAAAGCGATTAACAGTATTGGTACGACACAATTAGGGTTTGCGAAGCTAATAGGCGTCTCACAGTCAACAGTTTCTGATTGGTTAAACAATAAGAAAAAAGTATCCCCTAGATTGGTGCCTTCGATTGTTAATTTAACAAATGGAGCTGTAAAGGCTCACGAAATTCGACCTGATCTACCAGAGCTTTTCGGTAATACACATGCACCAGATACACAACACACCGATGCCTAAGCATTACTTTCCTGATGACGCTAAGTGGATTCAGGAAATGTTATTGCAACTGTCGTCAGGCGCGAGAAATAGGGCGCTGGTGGCTTATTCGGAAGTGTATCAGCAGCATTGGGAGTTAGAACCAATTTCATATCGCAAAGATAATAAAGCGAGACATGAAGCGAACTCAAGGCTAAGGCAGTACGTGAGACGTTATTCGAAGGCAATGCAAGGTTATACCTCAGCGCCGTTGTTGGTTGGTCAGTAATTCATTAAGGAGGATTTAGAAGTTAAGACGTTTAGCCGTCTAGATTGTTTTCTGGGGAAGAGGGGAAAACTTTCTAAGGGGGTAAGGGGGTTGATCTTTGAAAGGGGTGTTAGGGAAGGCACTGCCAAGGAAGGAGTTAGATCTTAAATATAGATCTCTATAGGGGTTATAAATACTACCAGCCGTTTAGATGCCTAAATGGTTAATCTTCCAAAGGCTTCGACCTTGGCAGGGTAAATTATTCAAGTGAGGAACGGATGTTAAACATTACACCAAATTTTGCACAGGAACGCGGTTTAGCTATGTTGCGTCAAGACTGGAAGCAAAACCGCACGTTTATGATTTATAGCCCAACAGGGAGCGGTAAGACAGGGCTAGCGGCATTTATCACAAACGGTTACATCAAGCGCAATATGCGAGTTATGTTCTGTGCGCCATATACAAACCTGATCGCCCAAACAGCTGAGCGTTTTCAAGAGTATGGCATACCAATGGAAGAAATCGGATTTGTTTGGGCCAATCATCCCAATTATGACCCAACAAAATTAATCCAAATTGCCTCAGCAGATACGGTTATTCGTCGTGAGTTTCCTGACAACATTGATTTACTCATCATCGACGAGGCCCATTTACGCCGTAAGAAAATACTCGATGTCATTCGTGATACTGACCTCAAAGTAATAGGGCTTTCTGGAACACCTTTTTCCCCATTTCTTGGGGAATATTACGAAAGGCTGATTAAACCTACGACGATGAAGGAGCTTATTCAGCGTGGGGATCTAAGTAAATACGAATTTTACGCACCAACAAAGCCGGATTTATCAAAAGTGAAATCAGTTCGTAGTGAGGAATTCGGTAGTGATTATAAAGAGGCTGAAATTGCTGAAATTATGTCAGGTGCAGATTTGGTTGGCGACGTGGTTGATAACTGGCTGGCTAATGGTGAAAACCTACCAACCATCTGTTTTTGCGTCACTGTCAGCCATGCAAATTATGTCACCGTTGCTTTTAACCGCTCAGGGGTGAATGCAGAAGTCATTACAGCTGATACGCCACATGATGAGCGCCGAGTCATTATTCATCGTTTCGAACAGGGTGCAACCAAGATCATTGTTAATGTCGGAACGCTTGTCGCAGGTTTTGATAGTGATGTTCGTTGCATCATTTATGCACGTCCGACTAAATCAGAAATTAGATGGGTTCAGGCGTTAGGGCGCGCATTAAGACCTGTAGACAATTACACCTCTCTATACGATGAGTATCTATCCAAGAGAGCCAGTCTGCTAACGGCTATTAATAGCGAGGGCAAGTAACTATGGAATTTAAGCCTGTTTTTTCATGGCGTAGCGATGATATGCCAGAAACCACAGAAGCTATCGTTTTTGTGTCACGTTGCGGGAATGTGGTGAAAATCGGGAGCTACCGACACTGGAATAAGAAAAATAAGTCCTACTCAACTCGTAAAGAGCGCATTTGTGAGCAGTCAACAAATCGCGGTAAAGAGGCGAAGTCTGAATTAGGTCCTTACGGTAAGTACAAACATGTTTATATCCGTAATCGCTGGTATCAGGTTCATCGTTTAGTCGCCTTAGCATGGATACCCAATCCAGATAATAAACCTCAAGTTAACCACATTAACGGTATCAAATCAGACAATCATTTCGATAATTTGGAATGGGTTACAAATCTTGAAAATAGACAACATGCCGGAGATGTATTAGTCCGAAACATGCCATGTGGTGAGGATGTTAGCACTGCAAAGTTAACAGCTGCTAATGTTGCCGATATCCGAAATCGACTTAAAAAGCCATACAAAGGGCTTTGCCGAGACCTTGCTGCGGAATTCGGTGTAGCGAAATCAACTATTAGTTGGATTAAAAAAGGTGAGACCTGGAAACATGTTTAAAGTTTTATTTAAAGTGAGTTGCGAAGAAGACGTCGAGCATGTGAGGGGCATCATCATGGCTCGCCATGTACCTAATGGGGATACAATTATTGTCTCCAATGAAACTGTACCAGCAGATATTGTAATTAATGTCCCCAAAGTAAAAAAACGCGCTGCACTCATCTTTGATCATTCCGGTTCTGTCCATCGCTTAGGCTTTCCTGATGATATCGAATATGACGAACTGCCTAGCAAAAATGACGGCATGAAAGAGGTTAACAGTGTTCGTGAGCAGGAAAAACGCGAGAAGAAACCGAAAGAATGCACCTCATGCCACTACATGAAGCCTGCAGGTGTTTATGTTTGCCCTAAATGTGGATTTAAACCACTCGCTGGGGAAGACGTAGAAGTTGATACAACACGTAACATCAAAAAATTAGGTAAGACTGAAAAAGTTTACACCCAACAAGAAAAGCAAAGTTTCTATTCCCAACTTAAATATTACCAAAACGTGAGAGCGGTTGAAGGCAAGCCGATTAGTGACGGGTGGGTAGGTCACACATTTAAAGAAAAATTCGGTGTATTCCCCTATGGGCTACACAGCACCCCTCAAGAGATTACACCAGAGGTTAGCAATTTTATTAAACATAAGCGGATCCGTTTCGTAAAAGGTCAGCAAAAAGCCAAAGAGCAGTTTGCACGTATTAAAGGTCAGTTAAAAAATAACACACCACAGCAAGGAGCATTACTTTGAATACAATTGATGCCGCAAAAGGACAATGGGCAAAAATATTTGCGCACTATGGGCTACCCCCTATAACTGGGCGTAAACACTTTAAAGGCAAATGTCCATTATGTGAGAGAAAGGGCAAGTTTCGTATTGATGATAAAAATGGGCTAGGCACATGGATTTGCACCTGTGATTCGGGTACTGGCTTTCAGCTACTGGAAAAAACACAAGGTAAGAGTTTTAAAGTTCTGGCTGATGAAGTGGATATGCTTCTTGGCAATCATCGAGAAAATATAGCACCTAAACCACAAACTAAAGATACCTCAATTGCAGGGTTTAGAGAGCGGATCATCAAGTGCTATTCAAACCTAAAATCACTGAAAGATACCTCAGCAGCGAAATATCTACACAATCGAGGTATCTATGAGCTGCCGAGTGAACAGGTTAAATTTTGTGATAAGCAACCCGTAAAACATAACCCTAACAGCTTTCAAGCTATCTGGTCGCTTGCAACAGACTCAAAAGGGCAGCTTTGTTACCTGCATAGGACGTATTTAGAAGGCGATAAAAAAGCGCGGCTATCTCTGGTCAAACGAATGGATGCGCTACAGGAGGATAACTACTTAGAGTATGCAAGTTCCGTCGCTATTCGTATGTTCCCCGTAGCTTCAACGTTGGGAATTGCTGAAGGGATCGAAACTGCACTTTCCTGTAAGCAAATCTATGGCGTCAATACTTGGTCAACAATGAATGCGGGCCATATGGCAAAATTTGTCGCTCCAAAAGGTGTTAAGCATCTAATTGTCTTTGCGGATAACGATTGGAGTGCAACGGGCGAGGCGGCAGCTTATGAATGCGCCAGAAAAAACCTAGTGGCCAACAATGATATTGAAAAAGTAAGCGTCAGATGGCCCGACTTAAACGATTTTAACGACATGCTCACACAAGGTTGTGACGCAAGAGAACGTGTTTTTATTCGGAAACAGAGAGAGGCGGCTTAATGAAACTCGAAAATGCACTGAAAAACTTTCACCCTAAGTCACCTACATTCGGCAATGTAGCAGGTTGCACATCCCCTGACCGAATTACAGGTACAGATATCATGGCAGCTATGGGGATGACTGAATCACAAGCTAAGTTTGGTATGGCGGCTTTTCTGGCTAAAAATGATGTCAGCGAAGAAGATAAGTTTTCTACGGTAGAGGCCCTAACTCAATATGCACTTAAAGTAGCACCTAAACTAGTTCGCAAAGCTGCGGGTAAGAAACTGGGTTACTGTTTAATTGTTCTGGCTAAGATGGCATTTGAAGATTATGCCCGTTCAGCAGGTTCAGTTTTCTCATGTTCAGCATGTAACGGAAAAGGACTCATTTATAGTCATAAGGACGTCATTAAACATCCTGGTATAACTAGACTAGACGGAACAGTGGTTATTGAGCCATGGATTGAAAACGAAAAAGTCGAAGAGTTATGTATTTCTTGCAATGGAAAAGGGCAAATAGCGCACCGCTGCCGCTGCAAAGGGCGAGGTAAGGTATTAGATGACATTCAAACTAAGCTGCAGGGCGTGCCTGTATTTAAAGATTGTCCTCGTTGTGCTGGTAAGGGGTTCAACCGTGTACCGTCGTCTGTGGCATATAATGCAATAAGGCATTTAGTACCTGATTTAACACAATCATCATGGTCACGTAATTGGAAGCCATTTTATGAAAAATTAGCTAGTAAATGTTTTATTGAAGAAAGTGCGGCTGAACAAGCATTTAGAAAAGTAACCAAATAAACATAATAAGAGGTGATGCTCTTAGTCCATTAACATTTAATGTAACTATTAGTTATATTTTTGTGTGAAAATTGAACTAAATTAGCAATCTGTCAAGCATATTTTTAAGATGTAGACATATGATTTATATAAGTTTATATTCGAATTTGATTTTTTGAAAAATGGGTATTTTATGAATAATGTTTATGAAGAAGATCTAAAGAGATTATGGAGTGGTTATGGCCCAATAGATCTGTTTAATGATTTCGAGTCATTGGCTACAGACATTCAAAAAAGAGCGGAATTAATAGAACCTTGTAGAAAATTAATAGCTAGTAGGAATAAGCTAAAAAGTTACAATAATAAAAACTCATACGATTTAAAGTCAGAATTTGAACTAATACTTAATATAGGTTGGCTTCCTCATTCTATTTTTATTTTTTCTGCATTTTTAGAGGGAATAAAAATTAAGGCGATAGGTAAAATTAATGGGGCATGGGTATTCGAAACTAATATTGGGAAATGATACATACAAAGCTAGTTTGATTTTTGCATAAAATTGACTTATTATCTTCTAATAATGGACATTCTATACCTAGTCGCATTAAACCAATTCAAGGCCTCGCAATTGCGGGGCTTTCTTCTTTTAAGGATTAGCTCTTATTATGAGCAAAATATTTAATGTCATTATCGCGTTGTTTTTATTGGGAGCTGGCTTTGTGCTAGGACTCACTCTTTCCTATAAAGATGATGTAAATGTTATTGAGAGAACCAAACGCACAGTGCTTGGATACTTGAACAGCCCTAAATTGGAGTCATTTAAAGATGTGGGATACCATTTCGATAAAATATCTCATAATGGTGGAGAGGTTGGTTATGTTTGTGGTTATGTATCTAGGCACTACGACTTTGTTAGTGAAGTTGAATTTAAACGCTTTGTGGTTAAAACCTACATAAAGCCTGATGGGGAAATTAATATATCAATACCAGCGATAGATGGCGTTGGGGAAGTTTTTGATAAATCGCAAATTGACAAACTGTGGAATAGTTATTGTATATCACCCACCCTCAGCAATTAAAAAAAACCACCTACAGCAAGAGGTGGCGGTATACATACCATTGGGAAAAACCAGAAAAAAAGCTCTCTAAATGTTTGCAGATTAATTTATATCACTAACTTTACTTAAGGTAAATATCCAAAAATAATTCCGTTCACATAATGAAAACTCTATTTGCTAGCTTCTATCTTGCACATAGCGGCATTAAAGCGAATAGGGTTTTCATTGTGGAGAATGCCAAGGCTGATTGGCTAACTCGCATGGGTTAACTGTACTTATCAGGATAGAAGCACACACGCCATGGGG